>NZ_QOZW01000050.1:0-848 GCF_008368885.1 Bacillus sp. BPN334
TCAAAGTCTTACTTTTACCAAACAGGAGGGTCCTACTAGTATAGTTAGTTTATTTGTGCAAAAAACATTTTGTATTTGCTGTAACGATAATAAGGATTCGTGTGATGAATATTATCAAGATTGTAATTAATAGATTAACGCAGCAAAAGAAACCGTTTTATACAGGGTTCTTTTTATTTCGCTCCATACATTTTCAAAAACATTTTAGAATCATACACTATGATTTTTCTTTAAATCTCTCCTTCCCCGTTATTTTATAAAAATAACACTTTAGTTTAATTACGGGACTTATCATCATTTAATGAAGGAAAGTAAAATTTAGAAAAAAAGACGACGTATTCAACGTCGTCTTTTTTATAAACAGAAAAGTGAATTCTCAAGATTTCCTTTTACGTCAAAGCCCATCATCTCTTAGTTCATACCTAGGTAAAGCTTACACTGTTTTCCATAATGATAAGGCATAAATCCAGTTTGGATCCCCATTTCCTTGATAGCTCTGGACTGCTTCATATACTTTTCCTTCGTGTAGAACTCTATCTCCCTTTTCATATGCTTTCTTTGCATCCCAACCTTCATATGAAGCGCTTTCAGTTTTTGTAGTAATTGTGAATATATCACTCTGTACAGATTCATTTCCAGCTACATCAACAGCTTTCACTACATATTTATAAGTAGTATTAGAGAGTAAATTTTTATCCATATAAGAAGTCGTATTAGATGTTGCAATCTTTTTCATTGATCCTTCTGTTTCTCTATAAATATCGTAATGGTCTACACTAATATTATCGTCAGATGGACTCCACATTAAATCAACACTTGATGCTGTCGTTCCCATACTATGTAATCCT
>NZ_QOZW01000051.1:0-488 GCF_008368885.1 Bacillus sp. BPN334
ATGGAACAATACGCCAAGTACGCCGGCAGGAATCATCCCGATAATAATATGTAATAAATTTAACGATGGTCCCTCGGTTACTTTCCCTATACCTACTAAAGACCATAGACGCTTCCAAAATATAACAACAACTGCTAAAATCGATCCCAATTGAATAACAACTTCGAAAACTTTCGCTCTCTCGTCGTCAAATCCAAGTAAATGACCTGTTAAAATCATATGTCCTGTTGATGAAACTGGTAAAAACTCTGTTAAACCTTCAACAGCCCCCATGATTATTCCAATTAACCAATCAGCCACGAGTAGTGCCTCCTTAATAACGAATATGTAATTTTTCACACCTTATCATAATACCTTATCCCCTTTTAAAGTGCATCCTTTTTTTATTGATTGTACATGTTGTATGCGCATATTTCTTTTCTATTTTTTGATTAAATTGTATGATAGTAAGAGTTTGTTTTTTTAGCGGAAAGGGGATTTTATGAAAG
>NZ_QOZW01000052.1:0-807 GCF_008368885.1 Bacillus sp. BPN334
TCTCCTTCTTCACAAAGAGCCCTTGTTTCACATGTAATACGTTATTTTCAACCCAATATGTTGTGTAATACCATTTTTCAAACGCTGAAAAGATGGTAAGTAAACCGAATGCAGCGGGAATTAAATACCAAAACGGGAACTTTCCGTTTAAACTAAACATAAAAATAATGAGTGGTATAAAATCTGTTATTTTTAATTCTAATAACATCGTAATGGGATGCTGCCTCTTATACATCCTCATCACTCACTTTCGCTAATTCTGCAATTTTCGTTTTCAACATTTCTGCTTCATACATCGTTAAGCCTGGGATGCTGTGAGAAGTTGCCGCTGTTGAAATGTGTAATTCTGCTAATCCATATTTCCTCATAATTGGCCCTTGTTCAATCGTCACGTGCTGCACACGAATCATCGGTACTAATACGCGCTTTACGACGAAAAGACCGTGCTGAATTTCAAGTTCTTCTTCATTTAGTTGATAGCTATAATAACGCTGACGAAGTTTCGGGAATACGAAGTACTCAAATGGTGCTAGTGCAACCGTTAAGCCGATTAACACGTACAAAATCCACGCCCACCAATCAAACTTTATCATGAGGAAAAGGTAAGCTAAAATGACAAGAATACCGATCCCTTCTTCAATTACAGCACGAACTTTCCACACCTTGACCATGTCAGGATGAATTTCATTTTTCAATGGATCCATGTAACCACTCCAAATCTAGTAATCTAATATACGAATACTCTCAAACTATATTTTACATAACTTTACAGAAAATTGTAATTTAATTATCTTTCTTCTCAGGGAT
>NZ_QOZW01000053.1:0-493 GCF_008368885.1 Bacillus sp. BPN334
TCTATTAAAAGAGAAAAATAAAGATGAACAAGATCAGTTTTATTTTTCCCTCATCGAACAAGAAATAGATCGGTCTAATGAAATTGTAAGCGAATTTCTTATTCTTGGACAGCCAACCGCTATCATTGAACAAACATATGATGTGAGAACTATTCTAAATGAGGTACCATTAATTATTCAATTTGATGCGAATCTACATAACATTGTATTCAATTTACATTTGACTAGACCATCATATTCATATCCGTTGCCCAAAAGACCATATGAAACAAGTAGTATTAAACATTACAAAAAATGCAATTGAAGCCATGAACCCTGGTGACACACTGACCATTTCCGTAACAATCAATGAAACACACGCACAACTGAGTATTACAGATACTGGAAACGGGAATCCAAAACATCTTCAAAAACACCTCCTTACCACGTTCCTCACTAATAACGATACTGTAAACGGTCTTGCACCTGCCATATGTCAACGAAATGTAGAGAC
>NZ_QOZW01000054.1:0-447 GCF_008368885.1 Bacillus sp. BPN334
TACTTGATGCGATGACAAACTTAAATGAAGAACAAGGCGTATCTATTATGATGGTTACACATGATCCGTATAGTGCAAGTTATTGTCAGCGAATTTTATTCATTCAAGATGGTGAGCTATATAAAGAAATTCATCGTGGTGGTACGCGTGAAGAGTTCTACAAAGAGATTTTAGATGTACTTGCAGATTTAGGTACACAAAAAGCGTAAGAAAGGAGGTTCCAGTATGTTATTTAAACTTTCCATGTCGGGGCTGAAAAGTAAGCTGAAAGATTATATCGTCTTACTTGTCGGTCTTGTCATGTCCATTTCAATTTTTTACATGTTCCAAACGTTAGCGCTGAATAAAGCGTTTATCGAATCTAACTCAGTTATTCAATCAATTGGATTCGTATTCCAAGCAGGTTCATTTTTACTAGCTATTATAACGTTCTTCTATATTTTATAT
>NZ_QOZW01000055.1:0-301 GCF_008368885.1 Bacillus sp. BPN334
TGATACGACCGAGGTCAGAGTTGATTACGTTGTTCATGCGCTCAAGAACTGTTTTATCAACGAAGCTGTTGAAGAATTCCATTTCTTCTGGTGCATGCTCTAGTACGTATTTCATTGCATATTTCAGCATATCTTCTGTAAGATACATTACGTCGCCTAATTCAGCGAATGCAATCTCCGGCTCAACCATCCAGAACTCATCTGCGTGGCGAGTTGTGTTTGAGTTTTCTGCACGGCATGTAGGGCCGAATGTGTATACGTCACGGCATGCTAATGCATCAGCTTCAGCGTTCAGCTGTCC
>NZ_QOZW01000056.1:0-563 GCF_008368885.1 Bacillus sp. BPN334
ATACGTAGCTCTCTGTTTCATAACAAATGACGAAATCATAGGAGAATGATTAAACGAGAATACTATAATTGGTAGTATCATCCAAATCATTCCAAAATATCCTGTTCCAGTTGAAGCAGTAGAAACACTTGAAAAACTTAGCATTGAAGTATTCCATTGTGGAATTAAAGATATTGCAATAAAAAGTAGAGAAGCAATGAAAGGATATACTAACATACTCATTATCTTTACAGTAATATCTTGACCAAAATTCAGTATAGTGATAAGACCGAGTACTAATACAAGTGATAAAATGGCCCTTGGAGGCTCTGGCATGTGTAATTGATGCACAATAAAACTACTTGCAGTATTTGTAAGTGCAACCGAATACATCAGCACGATCGTATAAATTGAGACGAAATATACGATGTTAAAAATGATACTTGCTTTATTACCGAAATACTCTCTTATTGTTCCTGTAATCCCCTCGTCGGCAGAATTCGAAGCGTATATCATTTTAGCAAGCGCCCTATGTGAGTAATACATAACAGGATATGCAAGTATGGTAATTATCAGCAATGATA
>NZ_QOZW01000057.1:0-667 GCF_008368885.1 Bacillus sp. BPN334
GATAGTAGGTGTTTGGATATTTAATATTTTAGATGCGATTTATATAAGCTGTATAAGTAAGAATTATATATAAAACTTAGTTATACAGCTTATATAAAATAATATCAAATAATTTTGTGAATAAAATTCAATTTATTGTTGTTATAACAGTGTTTATGTATACGACTTATATATAAAACTTATATATAAGTCGTATACATATTTTTGTAAGTTTTATGTTAATAAAAAGGAGTGATTTTTTATGTGTTTTTATCAGTTTTTTTCTATAGTGTTTTATTACAATTAATTAAAATGTAAATCACATGAAATTTAAGATTGATATAACATATATACGCGTTATATATACGCTGTATATAAAAACCCTTATAAAACATAGATTCTTTATGATTTTATTAATATAGGTCTTATATATAAGACCTATATATAAGTTTTATTTATAATGACTTGATATACGACGTGTAATGATGTACTATGTTTCTAGGAATAATTAACCAATGCTTTAAGGGGGGGACAACTTGAACGAGGTTTTAAGTGAAAAATATCAAACAATCAAGTTTGCAGATGAAGTAGTAAACATGTTTGCTGATATAATTGAACAAGATGAAATACTCTACAGTGTATTTCTATACATAGGAAACGTAGTAAATAAACAATTTCAAGAGACAAA
>NZ_QOZW01000058.1:0-458 GCF_008368885.1 Bacillus sp. BPN334
TGAAACAAAAGCTCCTGAGCACTATGTATTAGAAGAAACACAAATTCCATTTACAATTGAAAGAAGTCAAACGAAAGAGATCAATGTTACAGGTAAAAATGCTTTGAAAAAAGGTAGCGTTGAACTAACAAAGATTGACGATATTGATATAAATACAAAACTTGCTAACGCCGTATTTAATTTATTAGATGCAGACGGAGAGCTAGTTGAAGAAGGCTTAAAAACAAATGATGAAGGTAAAATTGTTGTTGAAAATCTACGTCCTGGTACGTATCAATTCGTTGAAACAATTGCTCCTGAACATTACGATTTAGATAAAACACCGATTGAATTTACAATTAAGAAAAGCCAAACTGAAACTCTTCACGTTACGGCTAAAAACGCTCTAACAAAAGGTGCAGTGGAACTTTCTAAAGTAGATGACATCGATGACACCAAACTTGAAGGCGCAGTATTTA
>NZ_QOZW01000059.1:0-622 GCF_008368885.1 Bacillus sp. BPN334
AGGCGGAGAAGACGTATTCGTACATTTCTCAGCTATCCAAGGCGACGGCTTCAAAACTTTAGAAGAAGGTCAAGAAGTTTCTTTCGAAATCGTTGAAGGAAACCGCGGACCACAAGCAGCTAACGTTACAAAAAACTAATTAGCTAGCGATAAAAAGCATTCCGAATTTCGGAATGCTTTTTTTATTCTTTGGAGCTAGATTCATTTGAAGATAACTCGCCTTTGAAAGTGCGCTCTTCAAAGTCATCAAGCATTTGTTCATACTCTTCATGTTCTTCTGTGGCGAAAACTTGCGGATTTTTGCCATACATGTCTGTTCCTATAAAATTTTCGAAATCCTCTACATACCCAACATTTTCCTCACTATTTACGTACATGCCATTATAGTTTTTGGAATCCTGTCTTTCTAAATCGGACGGTGTTTCTGATGTCCCGTAATTTGCGACATCTTGCCATGCATCTTCAGCATCGTATTCTACAGAATGATCTTCGTCGTGCTTGTGAAAAGAAGGAGCCAACACCTCTTCTTCAACTGGTCGCGTGTTCATATTTAATTTATTTGTAGTGTGCTGAATACACGTTGTAGCGGTTGGCATTGCCTCTAATCTTTCAAACGGAATTT